>NZ_DAMAGB010000002.1:0-10945 GCF_031995485.1 Janthinobacterium sp. | reverse complement strand
GCAACCTTGCCAAGGTTGAGGTCGAGAGTTCGAGACTCTTCTCCCGCTCCAGTTTCGGATGTGCCGCAAGGCATATCGCAGCAGTTCCTCAGGCGAGGTAGCAAAGAGGTTATGCAGCGGCCTGCAAAGCCGTTTAGACGGGTTCGATTCCCGTCCTCGCCTCCAGAAATAGCAGCAAGGAAAAAACCCGCAGCGATGCGGGTTTTTTTTCGTCCATCGCTTCTGCTACGCAGCCTGCGCTGCATCCATATGCGTGAACTGCCAGGCATGGCCATCCAGATCGGTGAAGCCGTGGCCGTACATGAACCCGTGGTCTTCCGGCTCGCCTGTCGCGCTGGCGCCAAGCGCAACGGCTTTGGCCACCAGATCGTCCACTTCCGCGCGGCTGTCGCAGCTCAGGCAGACCCACATTTCCACCGCCTCTCGGGTATTGGCGATTTGCCGGCTGTGAAAAGAGCGGAAAAACGCTTCCGTCATCAGCATGGCGTGGATGCTGCCTGCGGTAATCACCATCAGGGCCGCATCGTCATTGGAAAATGCCGGATCGAAGGTGTAGCCGAGTGCGCTGAAAAAGTCCCTGGATTTGCTTAAATCCCTGACCGCCATGGTCACGACAATCTGTTTGTGCATGGTGTTTCCTTTCAGATGAGTTCGCCAGCGCCGGATCGCCGATTTCCGTCGCATCATTAAAACGCAAAATCGCGGCGCATGGCGCGCTGCAAGTCCTACAGGGAAACGACCGGCGCCCGGCCGATAACCTCGCCGTTCCCGGCGCTGCGCAGGATCAACGCCGCCAGGTCGGCGCGCGGCAGGCGTCCGGTGATGCCGGGCCGCAAGCTTTATCAGCGGGAAATTCCGCTTGACGCCGCAGGAAAATGATATGAGCATCAGCTCACATGAACAACTCGCAATCGAAAGCGGCCGGCGCGCGCCGCGTCAAGCCGCGCAACGCCCCGTCCCAGCCTTGTTCCACGCATACCGTCGAGGCCATCCTTGAGGGGGCAGCTCACATTCTCGAGCGGCACCGGCTGGACGCTTGCACCACCAATGCGATTGCCGCGCGGGCCGGTGTCAGCATCGGTTCGCTGTATCAATATTTTCCCACCAAGGATGCGGTGACGGTGGCGCTGATCGAGCGCAAGCGAACCGGGCCGGTGCGCGACGCGCTGCTGGCGCTGGAGCCGGACGACCGTTGCATGGCCTTGCGCCAGCTGATCGAAGTTGCGGTGCGCCACCAATTGCGCCGGCCCGCGCTGGCGATGCCGCTCGATTTTGAGCAGCATCGCCTGTCGGCGGTGATGCCGGTCCCGGGCAACGGCGCCGCCATGCATGCGGCGCTGACTGGATTCATGCGCGGCGGTTATTCCGGTGCCATGCTGGCGCCGGAACCTGCCGCTTCCGACCTGATGGCCATCATCAGTTCGGTGACGGACGCGGCCGGGCGCCGTGGCAATGCCGAGCCGGCGCCACTGGTGGCGCGGATCGAAGCAGCCGTGCTCGGCTATCTCGGTGCCCCTGACTTTAACGAGGCGGCAACGACGCCACCGATATGCAACAAGGAATGACATGACCCGCCGCTTCAAACAGATCGATGTGTTTACCGCCGTCCCGCTCAAAGGCAATCCGCTGGCCGTGATTCTCGACGCGGATGGACTCGGCGACGAGCAGATGCAGTCGATCGCCCGCTGGACCAACCTGTCCGAAACCACCTTCGTGCTGCCGCCCACCGACCCGGCCGCCGACTACCGCGTGCGCATTTTCACGACCCAGGAAGAGTTTCCGTTTGCCGGCCATCCCACCTTGGGCACGGCCCATGCGCTGCTGCAGGCGGGATTGCGGCCGAAAACGCCCGGCTTGTTGATGCAGGAATGTGGCGTCGGCCTGGTGCCGGTACGCATCCAGGCCGATGGCGCGCTGGGATTTCGCGCGCCGCCAGCGCAACTTGAGCCGATGGACGATGGACTGCTGCCGCTGCTGCACGCCACCCTGGGTGTCGACGCCTTGCCGGCAAACACGTCACCGGTGGTGGCCGATATGGGCATCTGCTGGCTGGTGGCAGGCCTGGCGTCGGCGGCCGATTGCCTGGCCGTGGTGCCCGACGCGGCAGCGCTGGCCGAGCTGATGCGGCATACCGGCAGCGACGGCGTGGCAGTGTATGGCGCCCATCCGGCCGGTGGCCCGGCCGAGATCGAGGTGCGCGCTTTTACGGTGGAAAACGGGGTGCTGCTGGAAGACCCGGTGACGGGCAGCGCGAATGCCTGCATCGCCCGCTTGCGGCCGGCACAGGATTACCGCGCGCGCCAGGGTACGGCAGTGCAACGCGACGGCCGCGTCACCGCAAGATATGAACATGACGGGCCGTGGATCTGCGGGCAGTCGGTGACGATTATCGACGGCACGCTCAGTTGCTGAGCGTGGCCCTGGCCGGATGCGGCGCGCTTTCTATGGGGTGGCAAGACCCTTGATCACCGCCGGGCGTGCCACGAAACGCGCCAGCGCGCGCTGCACGTTCGGGTAATTGTCGGTGCCCAGCAGCTCGGCCGCTTCGTAAAAGCCGCCGAGGATGCGCACCCACGGGAAGATGGCGATATCGGCGATCGTGTACTGCTCGCCCATGATCCAGTCGCGGCCCGCCAGGCGCTGCTCCAGCACGGCCAGCAAACGCTTCGCTTCCGTCACGTAGCGCTGCAAGGGGCGCTTGTCTTCATACTCCTTGCCGGCAAAGCGGTGGAAGAATCCCACCTGGCCGAACATCGGCCCCACGCCGCCCATCTGGAACATCAGCCACTGGATGGTTTCGTAGCGCAGCGCCGGATCGTCAGGCAGGAATTGTCCGGTTTTTTCCGCCAGGTACAGCAGGATCGCGCCCGATTCGAACAGCGCCAGCGGCTTGCCGCCCGGGCCGGCAGGGTCGATAATGGCGGGAATCTTGTTGTTCGGATTCAGCGACAGGAATGCCGGCGACAGCACGCCGTCCTGGTCCAATGTCACGCGGTGCGCCTCGTACGGCAGCCCGGTTTCTTCCAGCATGATCGAGACCTTGACGCCATTCGGCGTGGCCAGCGAATACAGTTGCAGGCGCTCGGGCTGGGCCGCTGGCCATTTTTCGGTAATGGGGAAGTCGGAAAGGGTGTGCATGGTAGCCTTGATGTCGGATGAATGGATGACCTGTCTGCATTCTCGCCGATCTGCACCGCTCCTGCTTGCCGTACGCCGGTTCCCCTGGCGCCAGTCCACCGTTCTGGCCCACTCCGCCTGCGCATCGGTAAATTTGCGCAAGCCGAAGTGCGAAAGGGCGCAGGTCGGTTGGCGGTACGGCGGCGTTTTATCGATGTGATGCATGCCGGTGATGGTGTCGGGCTACGCGCGAAGCGCCAACCCGACCTGCGGATGCATGCCGAGCCGATGCGTAGGTCGGATTAGCGGCGCGCCGCGCTGCGTAATCCGACAACATTGTTGGCGTCGAATGACGGCTGCAGCGTCAAGGCTATCCGACCGTCCTGGCCCATACCGCCTGCGCATTGGTAAATTCGCGCAGCCCGAAATGCGACAGCTCGCGTCCGTAGCCGCTCTTCTTGACGCCGCCGACCGGAATGCGGGCGTTGGTGGCCGGGTAGCCGTTGATGAAGACGCCGCCCGTTTCCAGGCGCCGCGCGATGCGCCGGGCACGCTGGATATCGCCGGTCCACAGGCTGCCGCCCAGGCCATAGTCGCTGGTATTGGCCAGTTCGATCGCATGTTCCGCATCGTGCGCCACCGTGATGGCGGCCACCGGGCCGAAGGTTTCCTCGTCGAACGCGGCCATGCCCGGCAGCACGCCGGTCAGCACGGTCGGCGTGTAATAGTTGCCCGGTCCTTCGACCTTGTGGCCGCCCAGCGCCAGCGTGGCGCCGGCCGCGAGCGTGCGTTCGACTTGGCCGTGCAATTCGTCGCGCAGGTCGCCGCGCGCCATCGGACCGATGGTGCTGGCCATATCGAACGGATCGCCGGCCTTGACCAGCCTGGCGGCGGCGATGAATTTGCGCGTAAATTCCTCGGCGATCGGCTGCTCCAGGATAAAGCGCTTGGCCGCAAGACACACCTGGCCGGCATTCTGGAAACGCGCTTCGATGCCGGCTTTCACGGCCAGGTCGAGATTGGCGTCGGCCAGCACGATAAAGGCGTCGGCGCCGCCCAGTTCCAGCAGGCTCTTCTTCAGTGCCTTGCCGGCCGTGGCGGCCACGGCGGCACCGGCGCGCATGCTGCCCGTCAACGTCACGGCTGCCACGCGCGCATCGTCGATCACGTGCGCCACCGTGTCATTGTCGGCCACCAGGTTGGCGAACAGGCCCGGCGGAAAGCCGGCCGCCTCATATGCCTGCTGTAGCGCATAAGCCGAACCCATCACGTTCGGTGCGTGTTTCAGCAGGAAGCCATTGCCCGACAACATGATCGGACCCGATGCCCGCACTACCTGCCACAGCGGGAAATTCCACGGCATCACGCCCAGCACGGTGCCGACCGGCAGGTATGACACGTAGACCTGATCATCGCCATCGATGGCGACTGGCTCGTCGGCCAGGATGGCCGGGCCGTTGTCGGCGAGCCAGTCCAGGGTGGCGGCACATTTCTCGACCTCGCCACGGGCGGCGGCTATGGTTTTGCCCATTTCGCTGGTGATCAGCGCGGCCAGCGTTTCCGACCGGTCGCGCAAGGTGGCCGACAGGCGGCGATACGCGGCCACGCGCTCATGCATCGGCGTGGCGCGCCACAGCCGGAAGGCGGCGGCATGGGCGTCCAGCAGGCGCTCGACTTCGTCCGGCGTCTGGTACGGATAGGTGGCGATCAGTTCGCCCGTGGCGGGATTGCGCGAAGTGGCGACGGCGGGAGTATTCGAAGCGGACATTGGTATTGCCTCCATGACGGTTGACAGCAGCGCTTGAGGCTGCAATGAGCACCAGTGTAGGCAGGCGGGCCGCAGCGCGGAAGGCGTGTCGTGATCCTATGACTGCCAGTCCCCGTCAGCAGGCGAGGAGACAGGCTGGGCCATCTTGTATAATCCCCGCTGGCCCAGCAGCGCCGCCCGGCGCGCGGTTTATCCGCTCTTTCCGTCATACCGATGTAGTCATTGACTTTCCAACTGTTATCGCCACACGCCAGTTTCTCCCTTGAAACTGTTGCGTGATTGCGCCTGGATGCGCCGCGCCGGGCTGTTATTCACCGTTTTAAATCTGGATAGTTCAATGATCAGCACAAGCTTTCGGGACGAATGGTTACCGAATCTGCAAAAAAATTTCCTGGCCGGCCTGACGACTTCGTTCGCGCTGGTGCCCGAGTGCATCGCCTTTGCGCTGGTGGCGCAATTGAACCCGCTGATGGGCCTGTATGGCGCCTTTATCATCTGCGCCATGACGGCCGTCTTTGGCGGGCGTCCCGGGATGATTTCGGGTGCGGCCGGCTCGATGGCGGTGGTGATCGTGGCCCTGGTGGCCCAGCATGGCGTGCAATATCTGCTGGCTACCGTGGTGCTGGGCGGCATCGTGATGGTGCTGTTCGGCGTGTTACGGCTCGGTAAACTGATCCGCATGGTGCCGTACCCGGTGATGCTGGGTTTCGTCAACGGCCTGGCCATCGTGATCGCCATGGCCCAGCTCGAACATTTCCGCGAAAAAACGCCGCAGGGCGAGCACTGGCTGCACGGTTCGGCGCTGGGCATGATGTGCGCGCTGGTGGGCCTGACGATGCTGATCGTGTATGTGCTGCCGCGCATCACCAAGGCCGTGCCGCCGGCACTGGTGGCGATTGTCGGCGTCGGCCTGCTCACGTTCGGGCTGCAGCTGCCCACGCGCACCCTGGGCGACCTGGCCCATATCGCGGGCGGCCTGCCGGCGCTGCATTTCCCTGCCGTGCCGTTCAACATGGAAACGCTGCATATCATCTGGCCGTACGCCACGCTGATGGCAATGGTGGGGCTGCTGGAAACCTTGCTGACCTTTAACCTGACCGACGATATGACCGAAACGCGCGGCCAGCCGAACCGCGAATGCGTGGCGCTGGGCGCATCGAACATTGTGTCCGGCCTGTTTGGCGGCATGGGCGGCTGCGCCATGATCGGCCAGACCATGATCAACCTGAGTTCGGGCGGGCGCTCGCGCCTGTCGGGGGTGACGGCCGGCGTGATGATCCTGCTGTTTATCCTGTTTCTGTCGCCGCTGATCGAGCGCATTCCGCTCGCTGCCCTGGTCGGCGTGATGTTCGTGGTGGCGCAGGAAACGTTTGCCTGGGGCTCGCTGCGCGTGCTGGGCAAGGTGCCGAAACAGGATGCGCTGGTGATCGTGGCCGTGACGGTGATCACGGTGCTGACCGACCTGGCGGTGGCGGTCGGTTGCGGCATCGTGATTGCCGCCCTCAATTTTGCCTGGCAGCACGCGCGCGAGATGCGCGCCGACATCGATGACAGCAGCCCGGGCGAGCGCGTCTACCTGCCGCACGGCACCCTGTTCTTTGCCTCGACCGTGCATTTCCAGGAGCTGTTTGCGCCGGCGTCCGACCCGGCGCGCGTGGTGCTCGACTGCAAGCACCTGCATATGGCCGACCATTCGGCGATTGCCGCACTGGAAGCGCTGTACGAGCGCTATGACAAGGCCGGCAAGCATTTGCAGGTGACGCATCTGTCCCGGCGCAATCACGAGCTGCTGGCGCGCGCCGGTGTCGATGTGGGCGTGGCGTGAGAACGAGAAAAATTTCAGATAGGGTGAAATGGTAATGCTTTCAAAGCAACAGGAAGAACAGGTAGGGCAGGCCCAACAGGCCTTCGATGCGTATTACGATCAGCTGGGCACATCGCTGGTCAGCTTTGTCGAACGCCTGGGCATCCAGCCCTCGCACGAAGTGCTGACCAATGCGGCCGAATACCTGCCGTATATCGATGCGGCCATGCGCACGATCGCGATCCGCGACGAGAGCTGGCAATGGGTGAAAACCATGCTCGGCTATTTTATCGGCGAATATTTCGTGCAGACGTATGCCGGCTGCTGGTTCCTGGAAACCCAGCCGCAGTCGCCGCACTTCTGCCGCACCATGGTGGGCGGCTTTGAAACCGGCTTGCCGGCTGACGCCGCCATCGAACCCGAGGCGCTGGCGCTGGCTTTCCTTGCGCAGGCCCTGCCGCGCGAACTGGCCAGCCTGGTCAGCGACACCGAAGCGGGTCTGGCCGGCAGGCACTGACTACTTGTTCAACACGGTGGTGCCCCAGGTTTCATCGTAGTCGGCATTATGCGCCCGGGTAAAACCCTGGGCGTCGCTGCGGCCTTCGTCGACCTGCTGGTTGTCGCGCAAGATCAGGTAATGGCGGTTGCCGGCGTCCTGCTTGCCCGGGTAACTGAGCTGCATGCGGTACACCACCTTGCTTTCCTCCGCGACCGCAGCCGGCCTGGCCTGCGTTGAAGAGGGTCGCGCCGATGCAATCGTCAACAGCGGCATGCTTTGTTGCTCGTGCGAATTCAGCCAATCCATGAAGGCGGCGTCTTCCTGTGCCGTCGGTGCATCGGACTGCGGCCAGAGATACAGGAAGATGGCAGGCGTGGCATGGGACGCACTGCTGGCCGGCAGGCGCCATTCCACGATGCGCTTGCTGCCGGACGGCGTTTGCAGGGTCAGCAGGCTGGCGTTTGCGTGCAATGCCTGCTCCTCCAGCATGCTTTCCGTCGTGCCGCCCGCCAGTTCCGGCAGTACCAGGCGCTGGTTATGCGCTTCCAGTTCGTTGAACGACAGCGAGCGCAGGTAGCGCGTGCGCAGGCTGAAGCGATAAGCGGTTCCCTGCAGCATGAACTTGCCTTCGGTGCGCGTGGTTTCGTGCCAGCCGGGCAGGGGCGCGAGCTTGACCATGCCATGCATGACGCAAAAGCCATCCTGTGCCTGCCTTGCTGGCGGGAACGGTGTGGTGGATGTAGTGCTGGCCGCCAGGATTTCCCTGGCGCGCAGTTCCGTCACCGCCTGCAAACGGCTGACGGCGCGTTTCCGGAAGCGCACGGTGGTGCCGTCGCGATGGATCAGGCCGGTCACCTGCACCACGTTCGGGTCAAACGGCGCCTGGTCTTCTTCGCGCGCAACGATCAGGACGCCTTGATCCTGCGGCAATTTTTCCACCGGCTTGACCAGTTCGCGCACGCGCGCGCCATCGACAGGCGCCTGCGCGGCCAGCACGCGCTGGCGATAGCTGGCTTCATCCTCGCGCCAGGTATCGATATCGCCCCAGTAAAACTGGTAGGCGCCCCCGAGGAACTGCACCGGTTCGCGCGCGGTAAGGGCCAGGCGGCCGATGCAGTAGTCGGGCTGGGCCGCTACTGTTTGCCGGCGTGGCGAGGTACTGCAGCCTTGCAGGATGACGGTGGCCAGCAGAACCAGCGTGAACAGCAGGGCCAGGCGATTGACGGACAAATGCATGCGCTTCCTTCAAAAAGATCGAAGCGCGATTGTAGCCGCCACCCTGGCTTGCCTGCCGTTCCCTGCGTATCGTGCTTGCCGCGAGAGCCAGGCCAGGCCAGGCAGTCAGGCTGAGGTCAGCCTTGGCGCGGGAACTGGCCCAGCTGCAGGAACAGGCCGAACCAGTCTTCCATGTGCCAGGTGGTGGTGATCAGTCCGTTGGCGAGCGTGTGAAACTCGTGCAGGCGGAAACTCACCGGTTTGCCGGTTGGCGCGATACCGAACAGCTCGCCCAGATGGGTGCCGCCGATCTCGGCACGCACGCCTACCTTGCCTGGCTCCTGCACCATATCGTGGATGGCGATGTGCAGGTCCGGCAATGCGGCGGCAAGCATGCGAATGATGGGCTTGATTCCGGCCGGACCTGGCGCCTGGCCAGGCGCGAGCGGAATGTCATCCCACTGGGGCGCGAGGATCGCATCGACCAGGTCCGGGTCTTGTTCGCTGAACGCGCGATACAGTGTTTCGACCGCGCTGCGTTCGGCGCATAGTTGCTGTTGCAAATTTGTTGTTATAGTCGTCATGAGCTTGATGAGTTGAGTTGGTTGACAGGTGATCGGCGCGGTGCGAAAACAAGAAGAAACTGGCTGCTGTCCCGGCTGTTCGCACGTCATGGGCTTTCAAAGGTGGCGGCAGCAGCCGTTCTGCTCCGGAAGTGGCCACTATGCCCTGCGCGGCTTTTGCTATAAAGTATTCCAATCGAAACGCATTGTTACTCGAATAAAATACAATGAAAAATCTTGAGGCACTGGCGATCTTTGTGCGTATTGCGGAAATGGGCAGTTTTACGCACGCGGCGGAAAGTCTCGGCATTCAGAAGGGAAGGGCATCGAATGTGGTGCGCGAACTGGAGGCGCAGCTGGGCGTGCGCCTGCTGCACCGTTCGACCCGCACGGTGCAGTTGACGGAGGACGGGCGCAGCTTTCATGCACGGGCGCGGGCCCTGCTTGCCGATGCCGAGGAGCTCGGCGCGATGTTCGCCGGCAGCGAAGAGGCGCCTGCCGGCCGGCTGCGCATCGATCTGCCGACCGAATTCGCGCGCGCCACGGTGTTGCCTGCGCTGCCGGCCTTTATGGACCGCTATCCGGGGATAGAACTGGAGTTATCAAGCACCGACCGGCGGGTTGACCTGATTCAGGAAGGCATGGATTGCGTGCTGCGCGTCGGCGCCATCGTGGACGAGACGCTGGTGGCGCGCAGGCTGGGCGCCGTGCGGATGGTGAATGCAGCCAGTCCCGCCTACCTGGCGCGGCACGGCGTGCCACGGACGCTGGAAGACCTGCTGGCGCAGGGGCATCGCATGGTGCACTACACGCCTGCACTGGGCAGCCGGCCCTCCGGCTGGGAATATCCGGCAGGCCAGGCGCATGCGGTACTGGTCCTTCCCGGTTCGCTCAGCGTCAACAATGTGCAGACCTACCACGGCGCCGGACTGGCCGGGCTCGGACTGATACAGGCCGGGCTGTGGAGCCTGAAACCCTACCTGCTCAGTGGCGAGCTGGTCGAGGTTCTGCCGGACTTGCGCCCGAAATCCCTGCCGGTATCGATCGTGGTCGCCCACCGCCACAACCTGTCGCGCCGGGTGCGTCTGTTCGTCGAATGGCTGGAGCATATCCTGATGCCGTATCTGGACCGTTAGTGGCAAGCAAGCGTGATTGTGCTGGCTGTGTAGCTGTTTAAAACTCTTCCCACTCGCCTGCGCTGCTGGCGCTTGTCGGCTTGCTGCGCTGTACCGGCAAGCGCAAGGCCGGAGCAGGAACTTTCTGCGCGGGCGCTGCCGGCCGGCTGGCGCGTGCCGGTGCTGCTGCGCCACCGCCGTCGAGACGGAACACGCTGACGATGCGCGCCAGCTCGCTGGCCTGTTCCTGCATCGCTTCGGCGGCGGCCGAGGCTTCTTCCACCAGCGCGGCGTTCTGCTGGGTCACCTGGTCCATTTCGGAAATGGCCTGGTTGACCTGCTCGATGCCGGCGCTCTGCTCTTCGCTGGCGTTGCTGATCTCGCTCATGATCGAGGTCACAAAACCGATGCTCTGCACGATTTCTTCCATCGTGCGGCCCGCCTTGTCGACCAGGTGGGTGCCGGCGTCGACCTTTTGTACCGAGTCGTCGATCAGGCCCTTGATTTCCTTGGCGGCGGCAGCCGAGCGTTGCGCCAAGTTGCGCACTTCGGTGGCCACCACGGCAAAGCCACGGCCCTGTTCGCCGGCGCGCGCCGCTTCCACGGCCGCGTTCAGTGCCAGGATATTGGTCTGGAAGGCGATGCCGTCGATCACGGAAATGATGTCGACGATTTTCTTCGACGAGGCATTGATGTCGCCCATGGTGGTGACCACTTCGGCCACCACGGCACCGCCGCGGCTTGCGATATCGGCCGCGTCGCCGGCCAGCTTGTTGGCCTGGCGCGCATTGTCGGTATTCTGCTTGACGGTCGAGGTCAGCTCTTCCATCGACGAGGCCGTCTCTTCCAGCGAGCCGGCCTGCT